>JADJTG010000009.1 GCA_016711285.1 Sphingobacteriales bacterium | reverse complement strand
AAACGCAACAGTGCCCACGACAGATGTAACAGTACCCACGACAAATGCACCAATGCCCACGACAAATGCACCAATGCCTACGATAATGAAGAGATGAACTTGACGTAGTTGGAACTTGTCAAAGTTGGGGTATGCTCCACACAAATGCTTTGAACATAAAAAACCGTAATCCACAGCTTCATAGTGCGTTACGGATAAATCAAAATTGGTCTTATCAATTCATCACCGCCACCAAGCGAACAAAGGCAGCGTGGCCTCCATTTTATCGTGAACCTCTTTGGCTTTTTTACAGCTTCGTTATCGGGGTTGCTGATGATGTTCTATCCAATCAACGATTAAGGGTATGTCGGCTTTTTCTTCATAAGGCCGCGCGTGGTGACGGCAGAGGTGCCAATGCGAATACCGGCGAACTAGTCGGCGAGCGCATCGCCAGATCATATTTTATTTACCGTAATTTCGGCTTCCGCCCAAAGCACTTTCGTCTTTTACCCGAAACTTTCTCTGATGCATCTATCAGAGCAATGAACAGAAGCGCCGCCCGAAATAATGCGACAACTGCGCGCAACAATCTGGTGGCTAAGGCCTGGCGTAGGCGATAATCTGACGGCAATAGGTGATATAATCTTTCGCTCAACGCCCGTGGAAGGCAACCGCTTTGGCGGCAATTAGATGCTCCAAAAGGACCTCCCTGCGTACCCGGGAAAACGGCACTGTCCAACAAGTTGCTCATAGAGCGAATTTCGCCTTTGGGAGTGGTGATGCTGAAACAGGATTGTCAAAATCTTTACCCATCATAATAATTCCGCCTTTGACCGCGCAACGTTTTGTGGGTAGTGCTGCTCACAATATGGCAATGTGGCAAGGGTTGTTGAGCATTTTAGTAGCGATAAGCCCCGCAGGTGGGCAATATCGGCGAGCAACAAAGCCCTACTTCGTCGGCAATGGCGCGAAAACGGGCATAATCCCAATCGCGGGAATACGCCGAAGCACCGCAAATAATGAGCTTGGGGCACACCCTCCCGCGCTTTGGCAGCTACTTTATCCATCAATCAGTCCGCATCCGGCCCACGCCATAGAACTGCGGGCGATAGAGTTTTCCTGAAAAATTGACCGCAGAACCGTGTGAGATGACCGCCGTGAGCAAGGTCAAAGCCCAAAATAGGGTCGCCGGGCCGGGGAAAGCACCGCCAACATCACTGAAGCATTGGCTTGCGCTCCGCCATGCGGCTGCACATTTGCCCACGCTGCACCAAATAATTCTTTCAGTCTTTCAATCGCCAAAAGCTCCACCTCGTCCACATGCACACAGCCGCCGTAGTAGCGTTTATTGGGCAAGCCCTCGGCGTATTTGTTGGTAAGTACACTGCCCATTGCCTGCATCACTTGTTCACTTACGAAATTTTCGGAGGCAATAAGCTCCACACCTATGACGCTGGCGCAGACGCCTTTTTCTTCGATGGATAGAAAACTAAAGAATCTATTTGCATGGATAAAAAAAATAATAAAACACTTTTTGAAATAATGAGCGCAAAGATAGTGTTTTTTTAGGGATAGATTATGGCAACAAAACAAGAGTTTTAAAAATAGAGGTATGGTATAGAATTGACAAAAAACAGAAAACATTTCAACACACTAAGAGAAGCACATTCATAATTTCTTTGACAATGTTTTTTGAATTTTGCTTTTATTGCTATCCAAGTTCTACCAAATAAAAATGTCCCGATTGAAGTTCTGGTTTTCCTGCTTGGATAAGAAGTGAGAGCAATATAACAACACTATAATATCACTAATAACAATCAGAGTTTTGCTTGTATTATTATTATATTTAGCTCATATTTTTATTCGTCTTCTTCAATTTTAATTTCTTTTAAGTACCTGAAATCATCTTTTTCTATTACTAATTTTTCTTTTTCAGGTGAGTCAAAATAAAAAATATGATAAAGATCTTTTGATATAATCGTAGAATTATTATTTCCAAGAAAATCAATAATTTGAGAAGAATAATAATTATATAATAAATTGCCCCGTATAATAATTGGGTATTCTGTCATTATAGCCCTATCGTCTAATCCGGGAAATATAATTTCTACAGTATCTTTTTCTGTTTGTAGGTAAAAATATCTATATACTGTTGTGGAGTGCGAATTATATATAAAACAATTATATGTTGTATCATAGCTAAGTGAAGTATCGCTTTCTAAATCATTTGACAATAATTTAATTTTTCCACCTAAGAAATCTCTTTTAGTAATAAGGCTATCTTTATGAAAAATAAAATTCATAAAGCTATCTTTATGAATTAAATTAAAATCAATAAGGCTATCTTTATAAATTAAATTAAAATAAAATCTCCCATTCCAAGAGCCTTGCCCATAAATATTTGATATACTTATAAAAAATAGTAGAAAAAATAGTATCTTTTTCATAAATTTTTGATTGCTTCTTTTATAGATTTAAAACTCATACTTTTATTCGTCTTCTTCAATTTTAATTTCTTCTAAGTACCTGAAATCATTTTTTTTTATTACTAATTTTTCTTTTTCAGGTGAGTCAAAATAAAAAATATGATGAAGATCTTTTGATATAATCGTAGAATTATTGTTTCCAACAAAATCCATAATTTGAGAAGAAGAATAATCATATAATAAATTACCTTGTATAATAATTGGGGATTTTGCCATTATAACCTTCTCGCCTAATCCGGGAAATATAATCTTTACAGTATCTTTTTCTGTTTGTAGGTAAAAACATCTATATTCTGTTATAGAGTGTGAATCATATATAAAACAATTATATGTAGTATCATAGTGAAGTGGGATACGGCTGCTTTCTAAAGAATTTGACAATAATTTAATTTTTCTATCTAAGAAATCTTTTGTTGTAACAATTCTGTTTTTATAAATTAAATTAAAATAAAATCTCCCATTCCAAGAGCCTTGCCCATAAATATTTGATATACTTATAAAAAATAGTAGAAAAAACAGTATCTTTTTCATAAATTTTTGATTGCTTCTTTTATTGCAAGTTATTGATGCCGTCTGTGCGGCGGCTACTTCATTGCTGGCTGCTTGCACTTTTTCAGGGTTGGGTGTTCCTTTTGAAAAATCAATGCTTATATAGTTTTGGCTAAGTCCTTGTTATTTTTGCTTTCATAACGTTCTAAGATAAAAAATATTTCATACTTATTATCAAAACAAAACTTCCCCTCAAGCATTACAATGTGTGCAAGTCCCTGCATTATCAAAATGGTCAATAAAGGTACAAAAACTGATATTTCGCGCTATTTTTGCCGAGGTTCAAAAAATTTTAAGTTATCTTCTATGCGTTATTTGTTATTGGCATTGGCAGGGGCTGTATCGGCTACTTTGGCGTGGAGCGAATTACCTTTATTTCCTTTGATATTTACGGCGTGGATTCCGCTGTTTTTGCTCGAAGAAGCTGCTTTTCGCCGCCGCCTTTCGGGTCGTGCTTATTTCGGATATTGCTATGTATTTTTTTGATATGGAATATAGCGGTAACGTGGTGGGTAAAAAATGCTTTGCGGGTTCTGTTCTTGCTTTTACGCTCAACCTGCTTTTATGTGTGTGCCCTTGTATGTGTTGCATCGGGCGCGGCTGGCTTGAACAAAACTTTTGCCTACGTTGCCTTCATTATGGCGCGGCTTGCTTTTTGAATACCTGCACCTGAACTGGGAACTCAGCTGGCCTTGGCTCACGCTCGGCAATGTATTTGCCTATTATCCGGCATTGGTGCAGTGGTACGAATATACCGGCGTGGCGGGCGGTACGCTGTGGGTATTGCTGCTCAATATACTCATCTGCGAACAAGCCCTTCATTTTACCCAAAAACCGCCGCTTATCCGCAATTTTCCCGATGCCATAAAAGCATATATTCAGTTGGTATGGAAGCCCGCTTTGTTGTTTTTGTTGCCTGTGTTGGTGTCTTTGGCGATATATTATAGTTATAGCGAGCAAGGAAAAGCCATAGAAGTAGCCGTTTTGCAGCCCAATATTGACCCTTATAACGAAAAATTTGAGCCGCAACTCGCACAACAGCAATTGGAGCGTTTTATTCAGCTTTCCGACAGCATCTGCACCGAACATATCACTTATATGGTATGGCTGAAACCTCTATTCCGAACTCCGTTTGGCGGCGCGACTTTTTTCAGGAGTTGCAATCGCGGCGCATTGCTCAATGGCTGCAACAACGCCCACAACTGCAATTAGTGGCAGGGCTTACGCTTTTGGAGTATTATACAGAGGGCAAAGGAAAAACCGCCACCGCCCGACCTTTGCGCGGCAGCAATCATTTCTACGATGCCTTCAATGCGGCGGTGCAGATGCAAGGCACACAGCAGCCGCAATTTTATTACAAATCCAAATTAGTACCCGGTGTGGAGCGTATGCCTTATCCGTTTTTGTTCAAATTTTTGGATAATTTCGCCATTGATTTAGGCGGCATAGCAGGTAGTTTGGGCACACAAACCGAGCGAACTGCTTTTATCGGAAAAGACGGTATCGGCGTAGCTCCCGTTATTTGCTACGAATCCATTTATGGGGAGTATTGCACCGAATATATCAAAAAAGGCGCAAACGCTATCTTTATTATCACCAATGACGGTTGGTGGGGCAACACGCCCGGGCACCGACAGCATTTGCATTATGCTTCGCTGCGTGCTATTGAAACACGCCGCGACATTGCCCGCTCTGCCAACACGGGCATTTCGTGTTTTATTGACCAGCGCGGCATCATACGCCAAGCCACCAACTACGACGAAGAAAAAGTAATCAAAGACACGCTCTATGCCAACGAAGCTCTTACTTTTTATGTGCGTTTTGGAGATTATATTTACAAAATAGCTTGCGGTGTGGGCGTGGTATTAATTTTGCTGCTGATAATGATAAAAAAATCAAATCGCCGGAATCTGTCGCGCACCGTCTGATTTTTTTTTGTCGGATTAAAGAAATAAAAGTTATTGATAGGCACAATACTATTACAAAAAAAGATGTAAATTGGCTGAATGGGTAGAATTAAAAACATAGGACTATACTTTGAAATAGATAAACTAACAAACTCTATTGAGAATGTTATTACAGGAGATAATTTTGCAACAGAAGTATCAATTTTATTAAAAGAAGAATTAAAAAATGTAACTAAAAATAAAGGTTGGTTATTTGATTGGAAGAGTGAATTTAAACATCCTGAGAGAGAAATTTTCAAATTAACTATTGTTGGAAATCCTACCATTATACAAGGATTATTAAGTATTGAAACTAAAGAAGACCACGTTTATATGCATTTAGTGGAGAATGCACCTTTCAATAGAGGTAAAGAAAAAGTTTATGCTGGTGTTGCTGGTAATTTAGTCGCTTTTGCATGTAAAGTTTCGTTCCAAAGAGGTTTTGAAGGAAATATATCTTTTTTATCGAAAACTCACTTAGTAGAGTATTATAAAAAGAGTTTAGGAGCGTTTTCATTTCGGTGGTAGAATTATGATAATTGAAACTCAATCAGCATTAAAATTAATTGGTAAATATTTTAAATAAAGACATCATGAAGAATAAAAGAGAATTTTTAGACGTAGATTATATTGGCGGTTTAGGTTCATTGACTAAAGAAGATGAACAAAAACTGAGTGAGTATTTCAAAAACAAAAAGAAATCTAAATCGAATGAAATAAAAGGAAGAATAAGAACTAAATCTAAAAGTGAAAAAGTTTAAGAGTAATGTGCATAACAGCCGTTTTGCAAAAGCGAGGTTTGGTGCTTCTATGAAAGTGGAGTGCTAAATTCAAGCTTTGTACATTTTATTAACATTTGTGCTAAAAAATCCCGCCTTCACAAAGCGGCAAAACGATAGATGATAAAATTTCCGCCTATTTTGAAAGGGAGTGTAATGATTTTTTGCTGGAGTTTGTTATGGATAAGTTGCTCCGAAACTCCGCCGCACACTTCCGACAAGCACCCAAGCACACCTGCCGCTACCGACAGCAGCAGCACCGCCACCACCGACTTGCAGCAAGTATTGGCGCAGGGCAAAAAAATATACAATAAACGCTGTGCGATTTGCCATTTAGAAAACGGCAACGGCATTGAAGGTACTTTTCCGCCTTTGGTGCAATCTGACTTTTTGGCAAAAAATTTAGAAAAAGCGATACACGGCACTGCCAACGGTATGCACGAAACCATTGTAGTAAATGGCGTAAGTTACCAACAAGCAATGCCGCCGCCCGTACCCGACCTGAGCAACGAAGAGTTGTCGGCGGTAATTACCTATATTTTGAACGAATTTGATAATGGTGGCGGCACGGTGAGCGTGGAGCAAGCCGCCCGCGCCCGACAGAATCCCGCAGACTAAAAAAACAAAAGCCTCTGCTTTCGTGTCGTCAGCAGAGGCTTTTGTTGCTTTATACCGCTTTGTGGTAAATTTTCAGTCTTTCTTTTAATTCTTTTCTTGCAAAAAAGATACGGCTTTTCACCGTGCCGAGCGGCACTTGGAGTTTGTCCGCAATTTCCTGATACTTAAATCCTTCGTAGTGCATCATAAATGGCAAACGATACTCCTCCGAAAGTAGATTAATACTACTGTGAATATCCTCCATCATAAAGTTTACTTCGGCGGCATTACCCAAAACGGGGGCATCAGCCTTTGAATCCAACAAAAAAGTATTATCAGAAGTATCAATGATGGTGTTGTGTTTTACTTTGCGGCGGTAGTTATTGATGAAAATATTGCGCATGATGGTAAATAACCACGCTTTCAAATTTGTATTTTCTTTGAACAAATTTTCATTAACTAAGGCTCTGTATGCTGTTTCTTGCAATAAATCCTGCGCATCTTCCGAATTTTTAGTCAAACTGATGGCAAACGGACGCAATTTATTACAACTATTTACTACCGAGGTTTTAAAATCTACTGCTGTCATAATTTTCTAAATTTTAATTCAATGAACAAACCTAATTACACTTAATAAATAAAATAAACAAGAAACAATAGAGATACAAATATTGCAGTTATTCTTTATCAAACAGCCGTAATATTGTATTATTTTATCGTACAAATATAACGACTAATCGGGGATAAAATGATACATTCTTTAATTATAATGATTTATTTAAAATAAATTAACACTTTATAAAAACCTTGCAATTATTTGTGTTATTTTATAATAAAAAATATATGTTGCTCCTGTTAAATATCTGTCTCTAATATTCTATTGCTATCAAAAACCTAACCACAATAAGAAAAACGACAAAATGACAGTTTTTTTTATTAAAATGACAGCCTGCCGCTATCAAAGATAGTGTTGCGTAGCTCGCAATATGAATAATTGTAATATATATAAACGATTTAGACAATAAGTGCCTTACAGCATCATAATATTACAATTAATTTTACCGCCTGAACTATAAAGAGAAGTAAACTTTATTACACAAAATATTGCTATGAACCAATACGAGCTACTGGTTGCTATCCGTCAAGCCTGTGATAGTGGCGCACGCTGTTTATCGTTGGATAATAAGGGTATCCGGCATTTGCCGCCTGAGATTGAGGATTTAGTACATTTGGAGGAGTTGGATTTGAGCGATAATGAACTTACCGAATTGCCGCCCCAAATTTCACAATTGCACAACCTCAAAGTGTTGCGATTGGAATATAACCAAATCCGCCAACTGCCCGACGACCTCTTCTTACTGCCTCATTTAGAAATCATTGACCTCGAAAACAATGAACTCAGTTCCTTGCCTGCTACTTTGAGCAAAGCCCAACAATTACGGCATTTTATCGCCAACGGCAACCAACTGAAAAAATTACCCGACATTTTCGGACAACTCAAAAAATTAGAATATGTAGAAATAAATAACAATGCGCTTACTCAATTGCCCGCTTCTATCGGCGGCTTGAGGGCATTGAAGCATTTAGATGTCTCTCAAAACCGCTTAGTACAACTGCCTTCGGGTTTTGCACAATTACAACAATTAATATCCCTCAATTTGAGCTACAACCGATTGTGGGTTTTTCCCGAGAGCATCAGCCACTTAAAAAACTTGCGCCACCTCCACCTCAACCACAACCAAATAGATGTGCTCCCTTCGAGCATTGAAAACCTGACACAATTACAAAGCCTTTCTTTAAAAGACAACAGTCTCGACAATTTGCCTGAAGCCATTTGTGAATTATCTGCCTTACAGGAATTATTGCTCAATAACAACAAAATCCAAAAACTGCCACGACATTTAGTCAATTTATTCAAACTAAAAAATATTGAAGTAGAGCAAAACCCCCTCATATTTCCTCCTTTAGAAGTGGCTCAACAGGGTATTTTTGCATTAAAACACTACCTGCGCTGTGAAGCCAAATTGATAGAAGGCAAAAAAATCAACATCAGAAAAATAGAAGCTCCTGCCACTTTTTGGACTTCGGCATTGATGTTTTATTTCAGTTATTTGCCTTGGTTTTGAAGGAAGTAAAAAAGTAGATGCCGTAATTACTACCACCGCCTCCGAAAAAGGAATTATTATTGAAGCCGAATTGTGCGACTCTATGGACTTGGCATTGTACCAGCAATATTTGTCAGAATTTTTAAATCTGATGTATTGGGAAAAACCGACCCTACTCGCATAATATTCAATCCTATAATAATACTTATGAAAGCCGCAAACATTGGTTAGTAGTACACAATATGTTATTGCATTTAGAGGCTATGATGTTATTATTTGGTATTGAAAAAGAGCAATTTGAACAATTTATGGCAAAAAGCGAAATACATCAGCGCAACAACGAACGCCTGATGCGCCCCTCCGACCACAGCGAGCCGCCGCGTAGCAGCAGCTATGCTTCATAATCACTCATAATAACCGCCCTCTAAAAAAAGCCATTTAAAGGAACCACCGCTTGTATAAAAACTTTTTTAAAAAGCAAAAATTTACCGTTTTTTTCAATAAACGCCTGAAAAAGCCCTATATTTGCACGCCTAATTTTAAAGCAGCAATATAAGAAGGTAAATATAGATATGGAAAAATACAAATGGTGGATTTGCGCCGCCAATATGAAGGAATCAGAGCAGAAGTAGCAGCAGGTTTTGAACAAATTTTAGAAAGCGGTGCTTTTATTAATGGTCCCGTTGTAGCAGAGTTTACCGCACGTTTGGCGGATTATCTCGGCTCTAAACATGTTATTCCTTGCGCCAACGGCACTGATGCCCTCCAAGCCGCACTGATGGCACTGCCGCTGCAAGCCGGCGACGAAATCATTACCACCCCTTTTACGTTTGTAGCCACTGCCGAAGTCATTGCATTGCTGCACCTTAAACCCGTTTTTGTAGATATTGATCCACAGACCTTCAATATCAACCCCGATTTGATAGAAGCCGCCATCACACCGCGTACCCGCTGCATTATGCGGTGCATTTGTACGGTCAATGCGCCGCTATGGAGCAAATTTTAGACATTGCCACCCGCCGCCAATTATATGTAATTGAAGACAACGCCCAATCCATCGGCGCAGATTATACCTTCAGCGATGGCAAACGCACCAAAAGCGGCACAATGGGGCATATCGGTTGCACCTCTTTTTATCCTTCCAAAAATTTGGGTGCTTACGGCGATGCAGGAGCTATATTTTGTAATGATGATACACTCGCCCAACAGCTCAAAATGGTCTGCAATCACGGTCAGTTGCAAAAATATCATTCGGATATTATAGGGATCAATTCGCGTTTGGATAGTTTTCAGGGGGTGGTGCTGAACGCAAAACTCAAGAAATTAGATACCTATATCGCTGCACGCCAAGCAGCTGCCGACCAATACGACCAATATTTCCGACAAGCGGAGGACAACATCACGATACCTTATCGCGCTCCTTACAGCACACACGTTTTTCATCAATATACGCTTACTGTCCGAAACAAAAACCGCGATATTTTAAAACAACAATTAGAACAAGCAGGTGTACCTACTATGATTTACTACCCGTATCCGATGCACCTCAACCGTGCTTTTGCTTATTTGGGGTACAAAAAAGGTGATTTTCCGGTGGCAGAAGCGGCGGCGGCACATACTATCTCGCTGCCTATGCACAGCGAAATGAATGAAGCACAAATCAAATTTATCAGCGAAACATTATTGCATTGCCTGTATCATACCCTGCTTTATAAAAACGAATAAACTCAATCAATACAAAACATTGGTTTTTAGATATTTAAAAATAAAAAATTAAATTAAAAAACTACTAATATATTAACAATTTTTAATTTTTTTTGAGATGATTTGTAACTTTATATACTTTTAAATATCAAAGTAAAAAGGAACAATATTGGTTTTATTATTCATATTTTTTTAATACATATTTTTATACATTAGATGAAAATCGCAGTAATTGGTACAGGCTATGTAGGTTTGGTGACGGGAACTTGTTTTGCAGAAACCGGCAATAATGTGACTTGCGTAGATATAGACGAGAAAAAAGTGGAATTGCTCTGCTCGGGCGGTATTCCTATTTATGAACCGGGTTTAGATATTATTCTGGAGCGCAATATCCGACAAGGTCGCATTCATTTTACCACTTCTTTGGCAGAAGGTATTGAACAAGCAGAAGTGGTATTTTTGGCTTTGCCTACACCTCCGGGCGAAGATGGCTCGGCTGATTTGTCGTATATCCTACGCGCGGCAGCCGACATTGCCCGTCTGCTCAAAGATTACAAAGTTATCGTCAATAAAAGCACTGTGCCGGTGGGTACGGCAGAAAAAGTGAAAGCCGTTATCAGCCAATATTATACAAATGATGTAGATGTGGTTTCCAACCCCGAATTTTTGCGCGAAGGTGCTGCCGTAGAAGATTTTATGAAACCCGACCGCGTAGTGGTGGGAACTAGCAGCGAACGCGCCCGCAAAATTATGCAACGCCTCTACGAACCCTATATCCGTCAGGGCAATCCCATTTATTTTATGGACGAACGCTCTTCGGAGCTTACCAAATACGCCGCCAACTCCTATTTGGCAGCACGCATCTCCTTTATGAACGAAATGGCGAACCTGTGCGAAGCAGTAGGAGCCAATGTGGACAATGTGCGCTTGGGTATCGGCAGCGATTCGCGCATCGGTAAGCGGTTTTTGTTTCCGGGTGTAGGATATGGCGGCTCTTGCTTTCCGAAAGACGTGTTGGCATTGGTAAAAACTTCCAAAGAATACGAGTACGACTTCAAAATTCTCAATTCTGTTATTGATGTCAATCAAAAACAGCGTGAGCGTATGGTAGCTAAAATCCGGCAGTATTTCGGCGGCAATTTGAAAGATTTAAAAGTAGCCGTATGGGGCTTGAGTTTTAAACCCAACACCGATGATATTCGCGAAGCCCCCGCTTTGTACGTTATTGAACAACTCCTGCAAGATGGCGCAGATATTACCGTTTTTGACCCCGAATCTATGAAAAACGTAGAAGCGATTTTTGGTAATAAAATTAAATATGCCGCCAACCAGTACGATGCCACCGAAAATGCCGATGCACTCATCATTATGACAGAATGGAACGTATTCCGCTCACCAAATTTTGAGCGCATGGCGCAAAAAATGAAAAGAAAGATTATTTTTGACGGTCGTAACCTGTACGCCGTCAATGATATGGAAGGTTTGGGCTTTGCTTACACGAGTATCGGCAGAAATCATTAAACGGCTAAATTCCGGTTTACGGCAATTTTTACATAAAAAATATAACATCTTCTATACCAAGTAAATAATTTTTTCACCCATGCAAAAAGGGTTTTGATTACCGGCGCAGCAGGATTTTTAGGCTCACACCTGTGCGACCGCTTTCTGAAAGAAGGATACCAAGTAATTGGTATGGACAATTTGCTCACCGGTAATTTGCGCAATATAGAGCATCTTTTTCCGCGAAAAGATTTTGAATTTTATCACCACGACGTTTCCAAATTCGTGCATGTGCCGGGTGATTTGCATTATATTTTACATTTTGCTTCGCCCGCCAGCCCCATTGATTATCTCAAAATGCCCATTCAAACACTGAAAGTAGGCTCTTTGGGTACGCACAATTTATTGGGTTTGGCAAAAGCGAAAAATGCACGCATCTTGGTTGCCAGCACCTCCGAAGTATATGGCGACCCCCTCATTCATCCGCAGCACGAGGAATACTGGGGCAATGTAAATCCGGTAGGACCGCGCGGTGTGTATGACGAAGCCAAGCGATTTCAGGAGGCAATGACGATGGCGTATCATACCTATCACGGTTTGGAAACACGTATTGTGCGCATTTTCAACACTTATGGACCGCGTATGCGCTTAGATGACGGACGCGCACTGCCTGCATTTTTCAGTCAGGCAATGGAAAACAAACCCCTCACCGTATTCGGCGATGGCTCACAAACACGCTCTTTTTGCTATGTAGATGATTTGGTTGAAGGCATTTATCGTTTGTTGTTGAGCAACTACCATCTACCTGTAAATATCGGCAATCCTGATGAAATTCCGCTACATCAACTCGCCGAAGAGGTGTTGTCGCTCACAGGCTCGCCCTCTAAAATAGAGTATCGCCCGCTGCCCGTTGACGACCCGAAAGTGCGCCAACCGACATCACCCGTGCCAAAACCATTTTGGGTTGGGAGCCGAAATACAGCCGTTTGGAAGGTATGAAAATTACTTACGATTATTTTAAAAAGGTATTGTAATTCGTAGAACAAACACGTTTATTCATTATTTTTATAAAAAAACCGCTTACTCCAAAAAAAGAGTAAGCGGTTTTTCATTTTTAAAGGTTTTCAATACCTTCCTTTTAAAAAAAATATCCTGACAATATATTTTAGCGATTCTGATACGCCTTCAGCCCCTCGCGCAAGCAAGCTACTGCCGCCTTCAAATCGGTTTCGTTGAGCACATAAGCAATACGTACTTCTTTTTTTCCAAACTCAGGCTGCGAATAAAAACCACTGCCCGGAGCCATCATCACCGTTGCTCCCTGATAGCTGAAAGATTCCAGCATCCATTGGCAAAAATGGTCACAATCATCAATCGGCAAGCGCGCCATAATATAAAAAGCCCCACCCGGATTAGGACACACTACCCCTTCTATGCTGCGCAACCCTCCACAAAGTATCGCGGCGTTGGGTGTATTCTTTTTTTACCTCTTCAAAATAAGAAGACGGTGTACGCAAAGCGGCTTCGGCTGCCACTTCGCTAAAAGTAGGAGGACTCAGGCGTGCCTGTGCAAATTTGAGTGCTGTGGCAATAACCGCTTCATTACGGCTCACCAAAGCCCCCAAACGCGCACCGCAGGCACTGTATCTTTTAGAAATAGAATCGATAACAATGGCGTGTTGGTCTAAACCATCGAGTGATAAAATAGAAGTGTGGTGCGTGCCATCGTAACAAAACTCACGATATACCTCATCGCAAAACAAAAATAAATCGTGGCGCAAAGCAATATCGCGCAAACGCTCCAACTCCGCTTTTGAGTATAAATACCCTGTCGGGTTGTTGGGATTGCAAATTAAAATAGCTTTGGTGCGGGGAGTGATGAGGCGTTCAAATTCATCAATGGGCGGCAGAGCAAAACCATCGTCAATTTTTGCCCTGATAGCCTTGATATGAATACCGCCCGCCGTAGAAAAACCATTGTAATTGGCATAAAAAGGCTCAGGAATAATAATTTCATCGCCTTCATCTAAGCACGAAAACAAACCGAAATACAAAGCCTCTGAACCGCCCGTTGTCACCATAATATCCTGCGCACGCACCTTCACACCCACACTTTCGTAGTAGCCGCACAGCTTTTGACGATACGACAAACTGCCCTGCGAAGGCAAATATTCCAGCACTTCGGCATTGAAATCATGCACAGCGTCCATCACCACCTGCGGCGTTTTGATGTCGGGCTGTCCGATGTTCAAATGATAAATATGTACGCCGCGTTGCTTGGCTGCATCAGCATAAGGCATTAATTTGCGAATGGGCGAAGGCGGCATGGTACTGCCTTTTTGAGAAACTTTGGGCATATATTTTACAGTATAACGATGTTTTTAAAAAAATTCAATACAAAAAAAACGCTGCTACCAATAAGAGCACTCTAAATAGATAAGAACTATTTTTATTTCGCAACAAGGCAAAGGTAGTAAATTTTCCTGCTTTCGCAAGTTGCAGTAAGGGATTAATTCTTTTTGCTGTGTCGTATGGCTTTCATATTGTATTGCAGTTTCACATCTATTTCTATAGAGCGTCCGGGCAAGGGGCGTTGTGCAATAATCTGATAGTTTTCATTGGTTATATTGTTGATTTTCAAACCTATATATGCAATTCTTTGGAAGAAAACACCAAGGATAATACAAAGCAATATATTGTAAAAGATAAGGCTGTAACCAAGTTGTATTGCGGGTATCGGTATAGCTTTTGCTCACGCGCTGCAGCGTATAAGTGAGCGACAAACGCTTTAAATATCAAGGTAAAATGTTGCCTTAGTTTCCACTGCGGTGTATAGGGAAGTTGTTTTCCCCCACTCGGCAACATTTGCCGAAGTATGATGTGAATTGTGTGCTTTTACCGCCATCTGCTGCTATTTTCCATTGCCAGCTCCAACGGGGCTGAGGGCGTGCCAGCGTTATTTCTGCTTCTGCTCCCTGCTCCACCCGCTGCAAATTTTGCGGCGAAAATAAAAACTCCGTTCAAGGGCAGCCATACTATCCAATCTTTCACGCGATTCCTATACACACTACTGATAAGTCCTCTATTTTTCCGTTTTCCCGCTTATTCCTATTTCTTGCGCATAACCGCTTTCCGGCTTCAAATCAGGATTACCCCGGCTGCCAAAATAAATCGTTGAGTGTGGGCTGGCGATAATGACGTTCTGCATTGGCATAGATACGCAACAAGTCTTTTTCAACTGCCACGAAAGACCTATTGACCCCGGGCATGAGGAGGCAAAAGCGGGTGCTGTGTGCTACCGCATTGAAACGATAGGCAAGGCTTTTGTTGGGAGCCAAAAGTCAAAGGAATAAGCGACTAAAGGCACTCCCGTATTGCGTTGTGCTGTATAAACCAAGTATGTTCCTTTTGATGTTGCTTTGCAAACTCAACGCTATTTATGTTGCCGCTGATGATAGTTCCATTCATTTTCAAAAGGAAAGGAAGGACGACGGTTGGTAGCATCCATACCATCTTATACTCTATCCGATAATAATGTTTTCGTAAAAATAATTAAAAGCGGTATTGCGTTAGCCATATAAGAGATGCTGCCAACCCGGATACCGCCGTGCCAGTTGCGGTCGTGCTGCACCGCCCTGCGAAAGTGTTTGTGCCAAAGTAAGGCGAGATATGGCGCTATATAACTGACGCAATACATACATTTGCGAATATCGGCATTATTTACGGCAAAGTATGGCACTGCCCAAAGCGGCAGGGTGTGTTTGCTGCGCTTTTCAACGAACACGCGGCTGATTGGGTAAAGAGAGTTGTCGTAGGTAAAATCGTTGTCGGTGCTGCGGGCAAAGTTTTTTAAACGAAGGGCAAAGCGTTTTGCATCACCTGTGGCATAGGCGGCTGCCGCCTGTTGTTATTAATGATAAACTGCCGCTTTGCAGGTATAGCGTAGCTCGTTATTGCGTCGTTCAACGCGGAAACGTACTGAAATGCACCTCGCACCCACTGCCCCACTGCCCCACCGCGCCGTTGCCGCCGTATTCTGCTATTTGCTCAAAAAAAACGCCGGCAACAAAGCTCGCTTACACCATTCATGGGCTTTGCAGATTGAAGCCATTGAGCAAAGAGGGCGGTATGCTGCGCCGCCGTTCCCCGAAAAGAAGGGGTGGCAAGACGTTCCTGCTCCGTAGTGGCGGATAAAAAGGAGTATTTTCGCTCAACAACTGCGGTGGCGACTGAGGCGGCAACAGATCAGAGTAAAAAATATGGAGCAAATGAGGTGGCGGTGAAGGGGTAGCACGCGGGCTATGAATGGCAACTTCGGGCAATGAATGAATAGGGATGCTGTAGGGAATAGTGGCTTGAGCAAAAGATAATGGGCTGTATTCGAATAAAAATATCAACTTTGAAAAAAATAAAAATTGATGACCAACAATTTATTATTCTTCTTAAATAAACTCCACAACAGATACATCACTAAACGGTTAGTATTTTACTTAAGCGCAAAATATGCCTTTATCTATCTTCATTGTTTTAATTCCTTATTCATCTATCAGCAATATGAGGCAAAAAAGAAATCCTCCCGTTTTCCATAGAAAAATAGAAGCCAGATAAGCGGGCTGGCTCAGCGAACAATATGATGTGTTGCGCGAGGAAACGCGGGAACAGAAGCGTCCGTTTGGCGGTAAGTTTAATTTGCACCACGAAAAGAGCACTTATCATTGTACCGCTTGTCCAAATGCTTTATTTTCGGACGAAATGAAATTTAGCGAGTCGCATTGTGGCTGGCCCGAGTTTCGACCGCGAAATCAAAGGCGGAAAAAATTCTGCAACGCTTGGATAAATCGCATGTCTGCGCACCGAAATTGTGTGTGCGCATGCAGCTTCGAGCATCTAGGGCATATTTTTAATGATGGCATCACCGACTGCAGTATGGGAGAAGTATTGCGTCAATTCTTTGTCGCTGGAATTTTTCGCCCACAACTGAAGCGTCGCCGACAAAGGGCTCAGAACACGCTCGGCGGCGGCTGCTACTGGTGCATAGAGGCGGTTTTCAACGTTTGCGGGGAGTGGAAAAAAAGTGGAGTCCGGGATTTTCGGGCGGCTTTATAAAAACCCGCTTGCACCGCCAAGTGTGCAACGGCAATCACCCGGACACGCCGAAGTGGTTCAAATTAGCACGATACTTCAAAAATTTCATTGGAAGAAATTTTGCGGGTGTTTTTGCTGGCAATGCGAAACCCCACCACCCTCAACCGTCAGGGCGGCGATATAGGCACACAGTATCGCTCCGTTATTTTTATCACAGCAAGAGCCCAACACCTCAAAGTGGTTCAGAGAAAGTGTTGCAAGAGTTAGAAGCCGAAAGGTTTTTATTAACCTGTCGTTACCCAAGTACAAGCCTTTGAGGTGTTTACTTAAAGCAGAAGATTATCATCAAAATTATTTCAACGACGGCGGCACACAGCCTTATTGTCAGGCAGTGGGTGCGCCCCAAAGTAGAGAAGTTTCAAAAGGTATTCAAAGAAAAACACATTGTAGTTTGATTTTAAAAAATGTGTTCTTTTACTTTTAAAAATAGTATTTTTTTATAAAAGCGGCAGCACAATGAATACAAATCCTTCTTTTTCTTCAACTTTGGTGATGGCGGGCGCTCCGAAACATCGGCAGCTACATTACTCAATATTTTTACGGAAAGAAATTATAAAATTGTGGTTTTGACGCGGCGGGCAGTATATGC
>JADJTG010000008.1 GCA_016711285.1 Sphingobacteriales bacterium | reverse complement strand
CACCTTATAATCCCGCAAAAGTGGCAGCTCGGGAATTACTTTGCTCTTAGCACCGTGGTTTAGTGATAAAGAGGAATTTTGGAAAATTTGCGCCTTGCCGTCAAAAATTATGGCTTCAAGCTGCTTTACAGGCCTCACCGCCGCCCGCCGCGCTTTTGGGTATGAGCGAACAATTAGGCACTTTGGAAAAGGTAAAATTGCTAACTTCTTGGTCGCCGATACGGATAAGGTTTTCACCAAGGCGATAGGTTTCGAAACCTGGATACAGGGCAACCGATTCATCATCAGCAACAAAGAAAACACAAATAAAGACGGCGTGTATCATCTCACTGTGAACCACGACCGCCGTGTGTAAAGTGCATCTTTCCAATACCAGAAAAGCAGCCACCAAATCATATATTTTAATCAAACGATTTACCCGAACCGATGTAAATATTGCCTTTCCCTCAAAAGCGCAACAGGAAATACACAACTTTTCCGTTTTGCCCCAACAAAAATGCGAGTGCGCCCTCACAGGTGGCAACAGGAAAGAGTATTTGGAAAGGAAGAGGAATAATGCTCAGGGCGAATGGCTTGACTGGACTTTGCAATATAAAAATCCCTGACCCAAAAGCCTCTCGTCGCCAACAAAAGAAAGAAAAGCAAAAGAAGCCGACTTCTGACAGCCTCCAACAACAAGAAACGGCAGGAGCTATATTGCACCGTTTTTGCGCTTTCGGTTGGAGCGAATCTCCCCAAGCAGGAAACTTTTTTGTTTAAATGCCACGGTGTGGACAAATGAGGCAGAGGGTATTTTACAAAATACTGAGTGTGTGGATTGAAAAAGGAAAAATTGTAAAAGTTGGTAAAGACTTGGCAGTTCCAGCGGTACAAGCGGATAATAGATGCCACCGCGCGCACCTTACGGCAGGTATGCTAGACGAAACATTCACATATTGCCATACATCGCGGCGTAAACGAAAGCACGCAGGCATCATCTGCCGAAGCGCATCGGTGATGTTATTAATGCAGACGACATCAACATTTACCGCCAATTGGCGGGTGGTGTAACGGCGTCACCAATTCTGCTGGAGCGGTTTCTTCTAACCCTATCGGCGGGCAGTCGGCGTTGATAAAAAAAAAAAAAAAATTGCGTTGGGGCTACGCACCCGAACAGAATTAATTTGAAGGGCTGCTCCTTTTTTAAATTTGCTTTGGGGAAAATGTGGAAACAAAGACAAGGGGCGATGGACAGGTGGAGCGTTTTCCGCAAACCCACATGGGGTGGAGCAGGTTTTCTTTTATGGATTATTTCAGCCGCGCCCGCGCTTATGAGCAAAACAGAAAACAAACCCAACTTTCGTAAAGACTTGGAATTGGAAACTTTGAGCGAAATTTTTGCAGAAAAAACGTCATTACTTGCCAGCTAAGTACAAAGCGAAATAATTGGCGCATTGAAAGTGGCGGACATTTTGATTTTACACTCAATACTTTTACGCATATTTTGGAAGGATATAAGTGGCTATGATAAAATGAAAGCACACGGAGCGAATGCTTCTTCTTTTGCCGACTGGTGGGCTTATAAAATGGAGGTTGCCGAAGCCATTCCGCACAACGGAGCTATTTTGCACGATATGGGTATCAATGTAGCTTTTAATTCTGATGACCCCGAAATGGCTCGCCGCCTCAATACCGAGGCTGCAAAAGCTAAAATACGGCGGCGTAACGGAAGAGGAGGCGTGGAAGTCGTGACACTGATCCGGCAAAATGCTGTATGTGGAGCAACGCGGGCAGCACCAAAAGCGGCAAAGATGCCGATGTGGTATTGTGGAGCGAGCACCCCTTATCGGTATATGCCAAAGCCGAAATGACTTTAGTGGACGGTATTTGCTTTTTTGACATTAAAAAAGACGAAGTACTGCGCCGCGACATTGCCGCCGAACGCAACCGTCTGATACAGAAAATGCTGCAAGCCAAAAAAGGAGGCGAGAGTACCGAAAAGCCCACACCCGCCGAACCGCATCATTACCATTGCGATGATATAAAAGATGAGGGCAGATGAGATAATTTGTAATCTTTTAATTTAAAAATATTTTGAAAAAACATTACTCTTCTTACCGTTCTTATTCAGTACAGAAAACTGTAGTTGTCAGTGCTTTGGAATACCTTTCGGTTATTTTTGCAGCATTTCTATTGCTATGGTATTTTTTTAAAGGTATTTTATTCAGTCCCAATACCTATTTATTCAGCTACGGCGGCGATGGCATCAAAAATTATTTCACCCCTGCTTATTATATAAAATACGGAGAAGGTTTTTTATTTAAGGTATGTATTATCCGCATTTTGAACATGTTATTTTTACGGATAATCAACCCTTTATTGCGGGGTGTTGCATTTCATTCAAACTTATTTTTTCATTAGATGGCTATAGATTGGTATTTTTAATGGGCTGATGATACCGAGCATCGGATTGACCGTTCTACTTTTTAGTTATCGCCCGCTATTATACATTGCCGCATTGGTATGCACTCCTGTTGTTTCAATACTCATCACCGCTTTATCTCAAATTGTTCGCCTTGTCGGGCATTATGCACTGTCCTATACTTGTTATATTCCTTTGTTATGGTTTTTATTAATAAAACCGAACAGTCAAATGACCGAAGAGGTGGCAATAAATTTTTATTTTATTGCTGCTTACCATTACTGTTTTTAGTTTTTATACATATTATTTATTTATAGGAGTTCTATTATAGGCATATCCTATTTATGTCTGTTTTTTTAAAGAACAGGAGCAAAAAATATCTTACTTACTATACGCTCTACTGATATTTATCATTCCGTTTTTGTTATTTCGTTGTTGATGTGGGCAACAGATAGCTATGCTTCCGACCGTCCCGATGCTCCTTATGGCTTCTATATATACCGTGCTTATTGGGAAAGTATTTTTCTGCCGACAGATACACCCTTGGCTGCATTTATCAATAAAGCAATAAAAATACGTTCGGTGGATTGGGAAGGGCGAGCTTATGTTGGCATCATAGGTTTTTTTGTAGCAGTTTTCACGATATATCATCTTATATCCCGCCTTTGGAAACGAAATCGTTCTTCTGCTTTGGGGTTTTCGCCCGATCATTTTATCCCCATATTGGCGGCAGCAACGCTGGTCGCTTTATTTTCTCTGGCAATACCTTTTATCTGGGGCTTGGATTTTTTGTTAGACCTGATGCCGCCGGTTCGTCAATTTCGCTCTTTGGGACGCTTTGCTTGGGTATTTTACTATGTATTTTCGCTTTATACTGCTTATGCTTTATATGCGTGGTATCTTCATTTGACACGCCGTTTTGTGGTAATACCTGTGTTGATATTAGTGTTGAGTCTGTCGGTTTGGGGAGTGGAGGCTCACTGGCATTTGGGTCGCCACGCTTCGGCAATTAAAAACAAAATAGCGGCAGATTTTTTGGTACGAACAATCCCGCCGTGCTGCTGGCTGCACAAGATACGAGTTTCTTTTCTAATTATCAAGCCATTATACCTTTGCCATACGGTATCGTAGGCAGCGAAAAACTATATATTGGCGACTTGCACGGCGGCGAACTAAAAACTGCCTACTTCAGCGGCATACCTTTAATACATGGTTTTACTTCGCGCACCTCTATTCCAATGGCTTTGCAACATACTCAGGTTGTCAGCAGCCCTTATATAGAAAAAGAAATTAGCGCACAACTTTTGCCCGATAAAGATTTATTAATTGTACTCAACAATGAATTTAAAGAAAATTTGAGTGAAAACGAAAAATATTTGCTTCAAAAATCAGATTCTTTGTTTGATGGAGGTGGGATTACTTATTATACACTTTCTATAAAAGATTTTTCAGACAATGATATAGATAGCGTAAAACAAACATTTGAAGCACAAAGCGACAGTATTTTGCAAAGCCGCAATAATTTATTGGTGAATATACCCGATTCTGTAGAGGCTACTTTTGTGTGGGAAAATTTTACCGCCAACACCGAAGATATTACTGACTTGGGCTCATCTTATTTATCCGTCAAAGAAAACTCCAAAGAATTGTGGAAAGGTGTTTTAACTCCTTTAGATTCCGGTTTATACGAAATATCTTGTTGGTTTCAAGTGCTTGATGGCACCTGCGGTATGCGGAATTGTTGTATAGTGAAATAAAACCTGACGGCACAGCGACAGAACAAAAAAGCGTATGTGCAAAATCCTTTGCCGATATATATCATAATTGGGTGCGTTGTTCGTTTTTAGTGCCACCTGTTTCTGCCAATAATATCGCAGTTGTTACAACAAAAGGACAA
Source organism: Sphingobacteriales bacterium (assembly GCA_016711285.1). Classification (NCBI taxonomy): domain Bacteria; kingdom Pseudomonadati; phylum Bacteroidota; class Sphingobacteriia; order Sphingobacteriales; species Sphingobacteriales bacterium. The sequence goes on along the minus strand of JADJTG010000008.1, from coordinate 19,397 downwards.
AATATTGTAATTGCTTCGTTGCTGATACACCCTCAACAGGTTGCGGTTTATGCTCCGCTTAAAAGTGGTACTTTAATGTACAATAATTTCTATTTAGATTAAAAAAATCAATGGCGGATTTAGACCTTATATTGCCTTGTTACAACCCTGCTTCATTTTGGGCAAATCACATTATAACAGCCGTACAGTGTATCCATGAGCTATTAAACGGCGAAATCGCTCTGCGCGTGATAGTGGTTAATGATGGCTCTTCTGCACCAATGAATGAGGCGGATTTGATATTGTTGCGGGAGCAACTTCCCGCAGATTTTTTATATTTATACTACCCACACAACAGGGGCAAAGGCTACGCTTTGCGCTATGGAGTGGCACAGAGCAATGCACCCATAACGATCTATACTGATATTGATTTTCCTTACAATGAACACGATTTGGTGCAATTGTATCGCTTGCTTGCCGCACAAAAAGCGGATATTGTAGCAGGTATTAAAAATAAAAACTATTATGCACAAGTGCCGCGTCTTCGTATTTTTATTTCGCGTTTTTTGCGTTGGTTAATTCGTGTTTTTTAAATATTTCTGTTACCGATACTCAATGCGGCTTAAGGGTTTTAATCAAAAGGGCGCGATATTTTTTTAAAAACCACCATTGACCGCTATCTTTTTGATTTAGAGTTTATTTATCTCGCCGACCACCATTCTGATATACAATTAATGGCATTGCCAGTCGGTTTGAAAGAAAATATAGTTTTCAGTAAAATGAAATGGCAAATACTAGGACAGGAGGGGTACAATTTTTTTAAAATCTGGTTAAAATCGCTCAAGGGACAGTGATGAGGAGTGCGTAAAAAATTTTATTTTTCATCAAACCAGTTCGCTCAGTTCCAACCAGCGGTTTTCTTTATTTTCGAGTTCCATCAATATCGTACTCAACTGCTGCGACCACTGCATAATATCGTTGCTGCTGCCACCTGCCCCGATTTTGGCTTCTAATGCGGCTTTTTCCTGCTCCAAACGCGGCAAATCTTTTTCTATTTGCTCCAATTCTTGCTTTTCTTTATACGATAATTTTGTTTTCGGTTTTGTGGCTGTTGTGGCGGCAGCGTTGTTTTGAACAGTGGTGGCGGCTTTTTTCGGGGTCTTTAGCAGTTTTACGGGAACTTGCTCCTCCAACCAGTTGCGATAATCGGTGTAATTTTCCCGGAAAATCGCGCACTTCGCCATTGCCTTCAAATACAAAAAGATGCTCTACCAATTTGTCCATAAAATAGCGGTCGTGCGTGACCACCACCAACACGCCGCCAAATTGCTGCAAAAAATCTTCCAGCACATTGAGCGTATCAATATCCAAATCGTTGGTAGGCTCGTCGAGGATTAAAAAGTTGGGGTTGCGCATAAGCACGGTGAGCAGGTGCAAGCGGCGTTTTTCGCCACCGCTCAACTTATACACATAATTGTAGTGGGTTTCGTTGGGAAATAAAAAGCGGTGCAGAAGTTGCAAAGCAGTCAGTTTTTGCCCTTTTTCGAGTTCAATATATTCTGCCACATCGCGCACTACTTCTATCACACGTTTGCTTTCGTCCATCACATAATCCTGGCGATAATAGCCGAATACAATCGTATCGCCTTGTTTGATAGTACCGTAGTCGGGCTGCTCCAAAGCCATCAACATATTCAGAAAAGTGGTTTTGCCCACGCCGTTTTTTCCTGCAATGCCAATGCGGTCGAAGCGTTTGAATTTGTAATCAAATTTTTTGATAATGGGCGTGTCGCCATATTTTTTTTCTACGCTGTGAAGTTCCAAAATTTTGCTGCCGAGCCTTTGCATTTTTATAGCGATTTCGGCTTGTTTTACTTCGGTGCGTTGTTGGGCAGTTTCTTGAATATCATAAAAAGCATCAATGCGGGATTTGGCTTTGGTGGTGCGTGCTTGCGGAGTTTGGCGCATCCACTCTATTTCGCGGCGATAGATGGTGCGGGCGGTTTCTATTTCCTGACTGCGGTTGTGGTCGAGTTCGGCGCGTTTTTCTACAAAATAGGCGTAGTTTCCTTTATATTTTTGCAAAATACCATTGCGCAGTTCTATAATTTCATCACAGATTTTGTCCAAAAAATAGCGGTCGTGCGTAACGAGCAAGAGCGTAATACTGGGGCGGTTGAGGTATTTTTCGAGCCATTCAATCATTTCTATATCCAAATGGTTGGTCGGCTCATCAAGAATCATCAGGTCGGGTTCTTTGATAAGAATGGCGGCGAGTGCGAGGCGTTTGCGTTGTCCGCCCGACAGTTGAGCGGTGCGTTTGTTGAGGTCGTTTATTTTGAGTTTGGACAAAACTTCTTTGATTTTTGCTTCGTAGTCCCAGGCTTGCAACGCATCAATATCGGCGGTGAGCTTGGCGAGGAGCGCATTGTTGTCGGTGGTGGGGTTGCGTTGTTGTTCGGCGAGGCAGGTTTCGTAGCGTTGGAGCAATTGGAGGGTTTTGTTGTTGCCGGAAAAAATGGCTTCCATCACGGTGGCGGTGGCTTCAAATTCGGGGTTTTGAGGCAGATAGCCGAGCGTACTGCCCTGATGGAGCAACACCTTACCCGAATCAGCACCATCGTTGCCCGCCAAAATTTCGAGCAAAGAAGTTTTTCCGGTGCCGTTGCGAGCTATCAGAGCTACTTTCTGCCCTTTGTTGATGCTGACAGTGATGTTTTTGAATAGGAGTTTTTCGCCATAGGCTTTGGAAATATTTTCGGCATAAAGCAAATTCATAATCAATAAAAAAAGGGGCAAAAAAGTATAATACAATATCGTGCTGCAAAGATAGCAGCTTTTATGAGGATTGTAGAATAGCTTTCTTTATCTGTCTTCGTTGTAGCTGCCGATATTACCGAAACGACATCAGCAAGCCCAAAGAAACTGTAAAAGCACTCATATTATTGTTGATGCTACCTGCGTTATATTCCAAATTCCATTTGCTATTAGTATCAAAGCGATAAGCTGCCGAGCCTTGTAAGCCGATATGTATGTTGTTGTGTTTTTTACCATAAACTAATTTCAGTATATCTTTTACACTCATCTCCAATCCCAGTCCTGCGAAATAACCCCTATTGTACAAATACCCAGGATCGGCAATACCGCAAATAAATATACCAGTTCCATTATTTTTAAATGCACGCTTACTAATATCATTTTCTGCCTCATACAAATTATTGTAAGTATCTCCGTAATTCACATATTCGGCTTTCGTAATATCAATGCCCGACTCTAAAGGAGCAATAGTATCAATCCATACCTCTAAAGATGATTTTCGGTTAAATACATAATTCCTGATACCTAATTCTATAATCGGACTGATGAATATGTTATTTTTTTTGGTGCGATTTAGCGGTATATTGTATAAAAGTGTGGCAGTAGCACCGTATTGATTGATTTTTAAATGATGCTGCTGGCTGGCAAAAAGGAGGATATATTCAAAATTTGATTGAGCCGTCGTGCTAGTTTTACCTGAAATAAAAGAAAGTTTTGCCGCCCAAGGGCTGTTGTTGTATTGAATGCGAACTCCAAACTCGGTACAATGAAGAGCCTCACCCGAAAAATGGTGCAAAATCCGCGGGTCATTAAACTCAGGAAAAGAAGTGCGCCTACCTGCAAAAAATTGTATATCAGGAGTTGCTGGTGCACTTTGTTGAGCTATCATATCATTGCTGCAAACATTGAACAGACTTATAGCTGATAATATGTAAAATAGAATTTTCATATAGAATAAAAATATAAAGTTATTGAAAAAAATAAATAATGCTGTATGTATAAAGATACAATCAATGTGTTATATGTTGCTTAGTAAAAAATAACAACTAATGAAATTATATCAAGCTCTGCAAAACATTCATTTATCAAACAAAAAAACCTCTTGTTCATAATTGAGCAAGAGGTTTTTTGATGATATACCTTTTGAATTTAATGCACATTATTTTCGCGCATGACGTTATTGAGCCAGCGCAACATCAAAAACAACAAAACGGCAGCAGCCATTACCAAACCAAAGTTGAGTAGGAAGAAATTTTCTTTTTGCGGAAAAGTTTCCCACAAACTCGACAACATACCCGACAGTTTGTTGCCCACCGAAATCGCCAGAAAAAATCCGCCCATCATCAATGCCGTAATGCGCGGCGGGCTGAGTTTCGACACCAACGACAATCCCATCGGCGACAGGCACAACTCGCCCAATGTGATTACGCCATACGAGGCAATGAGCCACCACGAACCGGCTTTGATACTCAGGCTATTGGTAGAGAGCACTGCCCCCACCATTACCAAAGCCGATAGTGCCGTTATCAACAAGCCGAGTGCAATTTTGGTAGGTGTGCTGGGCTCTTTTTTCTTACGGCGCAAATAGCCCCAAAAACCCACTAATATAGGTGTGAGTACCACCACCCAAAAAGGATTGATGGACTGATACAACTCCGTAGAATATAATTTGAGATTGCTGCCTTTGGGCGGAATTTCGGAAGGCGGTAGGCTTTCAAAATATTTACGCGATTTTTCCAACTGAGAAATTTCGTTCGTAACGTCTGCTTTGGCTTTCAACTCCTGCGGCGTATTGCTGGGCATCGCTTGTTCGGCGGTGCGCATTTCCGCTATTTTTGCATTGAAAGTAGCAGCGTCGGCGGCTACAATATCGTTGTTCACAACAACTTGCGCCATACCTATATTATCAGCTACATTGGCTACGCTTTCCGACATTTTGCGGTCGGTATGGTCTTCTGCCCACACGGTGAGGGCATCGCCGTTTTGATGAAAAATAGCAAAAAACAAAATCACGCAGGAAAATACCGCCAACAAAGCCTTGATAGCGCGACTCTCTTTGGCTTCGGAAGTAAAGGCGAGATAAATAAAGAAACCAATAACCGGCAGACAACCGATAATAAAGGCATCGTTAGTATCAGAACCCAAAAAATTACCCGGAATCAAGTAACCCAATATACCAAAAACAAACATTGGCAATACGGTCATTCCCAAAATTTTTGCGGTGGACATATCACCTTCGCGCAGGGGTTTGATGACATCAACGTGTTTAATGTGTCGTGTACCCAATATAAATACTGTTACGCCGATGAGCATACCCACGCCGGCAGCTACAAAAGCAGCCCACCAACCATAATTGATACGCATATATGCCGCCACAAAATTGCAGATAAAAGCACCTACGTTGATGCCCATATAAAATATATTGTAGCCGGCATCTTTTTTATCTTTCAGCTCATCAGTGCTGTACAAATTGCCCACTAATGTAGAAATATTGGGTTTAAAAAACCCATTACCTATAATAATTAACAACAGCGATACATAAAAAGTAGTGGCGTTGTGAATGGAGAGCATAAAATAACCTGCCGCCATCAGCAAGCCGCCCAAAATAATAGACGGACGATACCCCAGTACGCGGTCGGCGAGCAAACCACCGATAAAAGGCGATAAATACACCAAACCCAAATAAGTGCCGTAAATGTCGGACTTCGTTTTTGGGTCAAGACCCATACCGCCATTGTTCCAGTTATCGAGCATATACAGCGAAAAAATGCCCAACATCAAATAATAGCCAAAACGCTCCCACATTTCGGCACCGAACAAATACCACAGTCCGGTGGGGTGTCCTTTTTGTTGTTGTTGATTAGATGAATCCATGTAAATACTTCTTACGTTGTTGAATAAGTTTATTAGAATAAATATAAAAAATTATCGCCAAAATAAAGGATATACTTTTTCCTTTCACTTTGGCGAAGCGATTTGCGAATATAAAATAATAAATTAAAAGAATAGATGAAAAATGATAATATTTAATACAACACTATCCTTTTCATTGCTGTCCCTTATTTTTTATTTAATCTATTTTGGTATAATAGAGCAATAATTTTAAGGGCTTGGAAGTATGCGAAGTGCTGCCCGCCACCAAACGATACGGATTCATATAGCGGTCAGGACCACTCAAATCATAGCGATTTATATTGCCTGCGGCTATTTCTGAAGTGCTGTCTTTTTCTATTACAAACACATTATTGAGGGTGCGTGCCATACTCAAATGATACTGCACCGAATTATCTTCCAAAGTATCCGAAGGATAGCCGACTTGCTGGTCAGCAGTTTTATAAAATCCAGAATCACCCTTGATATTAAAATAAAGTTGCTTGGGTGGGTCAAAAGTAAAACTGCCTGCGTCCAAATCATTCGTTTGGCTGACCTCCAATTGCGCTCCGTTGATAATAATATTTCCTAAACGATTGATGTAAGGAACTGTGATGTTCATATCAATGCCTTCCATACCCTGCAGAAATAAATAAGGAGCAGTAACATCGCCGCTATTGTTCAGGGCTTCGGCAACAGGAGTACCGATATAATTGTGCTGAAAATGATTAAAACTGTTGATAGTTAAAGGGAAATGATGCACTTTGTTGTTGATGGTGGTATCGTTCGGATGCTCGCTGTAATACACCGAAAGCCGCGAAGTGCCTCTGAGCATACGCGCCATGCTATTTCCTTTAGTGGAGTCGCAAGCAATATAAAAACCATAAAAAGCATCTTTAAAATTGGCACTACTTTCAAAAATTTCGGGGTGTGTTATGGAGGAGTCCTTAATTTCTTCGCCGATAGCGAGTGGCATTGAAATACGCAATTGCGGCGGCAGAGAGTCGGCAGGAAGAATATACACAGAGTCGGTGGGTGCAAAAGTTTCATCTTCTACTTTTGCAACCCATTGAGGGTCGTAGCCGAAAGTTTCGTAAGAATAATGTATCGTGTCGGTGATGCGCTGCGTGAGGCGATACACATAAATATCGTGTTGCGCCGCCGCATTGCCATAAACGGGATTAAAAGAATAATCGTAGGGCAAAGTAAGCACTACCGAGTCAATAATAGGATTAGTGCCAAAGGTCAGGTCGGAGTATGGAATGGTGAGCTGGGCATACATACTCGCCTGTGAAGTACCGAAAATGGGGTCGTGCAATACGCCGAGTAATTGCGTAGCACTGCTGCTGGTAATCAGAGAATCGCGGCGTTCCAACTGCACTTTTAGCGTGAGCGTATCCGTAAAAATTGTATTGATAGGATTATCATCATTGTCTAAAAAGTCATTGCCTAATTCAGTGCTTTCATTACAGGAAGCCGCCGCCAAAGTGAGCAGCACAATATAACAGGCTGTGAGCCAATGATAAAAAGGATTTTTTTTCAATGTATTAAGCATACAATTTTTCAAAAGAAATAAAAAACGACAGAACAACGTATAAATTATACCTATATAATATCAAACCATCAGGCAATCACTCCTCATTTACAACCATACACACCGCCCAAAACAACATCAATACTCTTTACTACACCCTGCACTGCTCAAAAAGCAGCACAGAGTATTGTGCTGATTAACGTAAAAAAATATAAAAGGGTTACTTATTTGGTTTCTTCGGCAAACAACATTTGATAAAAATTGATATATGCCTCCAAATCCTGTTCGGGAGCATAGTCCAAATGCGGCTTGTCAGAAGCGTGAATCACATCTAACACCGAAGTTGGCAATCCTTCTGCACCCACAATTACGCCATCGGCATAATGAACGGCTCCGGTATGCAAAGAAGCCACGCTGCTGTCAGCAAATACTTTTAAATCCTCTTCATTTACGTTTTTAATGAGGGCTTTGCTGTAAAAATTACTTTCAATATTTCCCTGCAAAGGGCTGGGATATGCCGAATAAATAATTTTGGTATCGGCGAATACCGCTTCTTTTTTGTAGGCGGTTTTGAGAAACAAAGGAATCAGGCTCGTCATCCAACCGTGAGCATGGATAATATCCGGAGCCCAGCCGAATTTTTTTACGGTTTCCATTACGCCTCTGCAAAAGAACACCATTCGGTCTGTATTATCATCAAAGGAATTGCCCTCATCATCGGCAAATACCTGTTTTCTTTTAAAAAACTCCTCATTATCCAAAAAATACACTTGCATGCGCGTTTCCTGTAAGGAAGCTACTTTAATCAATAGCGGATAATCATCTTCTTCAATTACGATATTGATACCCGACAAGCGCACTACTTCGTGCAGACGATGCCGCCTTTCGTTGATAACACCAAAACGCGGAATCAATACACGCACTTCATAGTCTTTTGCCAACAAACTGCGCGACAGTTGGTTAATCAAAGTGGCTGCTTCGGTTTCAATTAGGTAAGGGTCTATTTCGTGGGTCGCCAATAGGACGCGTTTTTTCTCCATTTGTTTGTTTTGAAAATTTTTGCTCGCTTTTTATTCCCGAATACTTATTTTTTATCAAAGTCCGATATGTCTCAGGTAGAATAAATGATATATCGAACCTAAACATATCGTTACACCTTTTTTGAAATCAAACTACAACTGTAAAGAGAATAATATCCGCAAGGTCTTGATAAATGCGCTGCAAAGGTACGTTTTTTTTCACGATTTTATAAATGATACTTAAAATATATGCTTTTAACCAAAAATGGCTGCTTTTGCAAAATAAAAAGCAGCGTAGGCTATAGAAAAATAAAATTATACTTGCAGCGAAGTTTTTACGCTTATCTTGTACTGCGATAGAATTTTATATATACTTAGTCGTTTTTTTACGCGACAACCTTTATTTTTGCGCCTCTGATTATTCAATAATGCAAGAAAATACTCCTTCTCCCCTTCCTCCAAAGGATTTTCGTAGTCGCGCTTGGCAGCCGTTTTTGTATGCTTTGGTGATGATTATCGGTATGCAGATGGGCTTTAAACTGTACGAAAACTTAAAAATGCGCCGTCCGGTGTCGGAGCGCGTAGCTACCAAAGGTGCTACCGAAGAGCGTGTAGTGGAGCAAGTGATGGGCTACATCAATGCCCGTTATGTGGATACCGCCCGCCGCCGCGAAGTATTGCAAGAGTTTTTAAATAGTACTTTACAACATTTAGACCCGCACTCCCGCTACATATCTCCCGAAGAGTTGAGTTCGGTAAATGAAGAATTAGAGGGCAATTTTGAAGGCATCGGCATAGAGTTTTCTATTATCAATGATACCATTCATATCACGAATACCTTAGAAAACAGCCCCGCCCGCCAACTCGGTATGCAGGTAGGCGATAAAATAGTGAAAGTAAACGACTCTTTGGTGGCCGGAAAAGATTTGAACAGCGAACAAGTAGTGCAACTGCTAAAAGGCAAAAAAGGCAGCAGCGTGAAAGTATCGGTGGCACGCAACGGCTTGGGCGGCTTGATAGATATGAACATCGTGCGCGACAATATTTCGCTCGAAAGCATAGATGCTGCCTATATGCTCAACGCACAAATCGGTTACATCAAAATAGACCATTTCAGTGCCACCACCTACAAAGAATTTATGAGTAAAATGGAGCAGTTGCAAAAAGAAGGTGATGCAGCAGTTGGTGCTGGACTTGCGCGGCAATGGCGGCGGTTATTTAGATGCTGCCACCAATATTTTAGATGAATTGCTGGGCGGCAGAAAAATTATGCTCTACACCGAAGGCGACCATACCGACAGAGAGGAGTATATGACAAGCAAAGAGGGCATTTTTGAGAAACAAAAAATAGCGGTATTGATAGACCAGTATTCGGCATCGGCGAGTGAGATTGTAGCAGGTGCCTTGCAGGATTGGGACCGCGGGCTGATAGTGGGGCGGCGTTCTTTTGGAAAAGGTTTGGTGCAGGAGCAATACGATTTGGCTGACGGCGGCGCAATGAGGCTTACTGTGGCACGTTATTATACACCCAGCGGACGCTGTATTCAAAAGCCCTACGGCAATACTCCGCACGAAGGAGCGTATGAAGAGGAACTTTCCAACCGCATTTTGCGTGGCGAACTCTTCGAGCGCGACAGTATCAAATTCAACGATTCCTTGCAATATACCACTGCCGCAGGAAAAGTGATTTATGGCGGCGGCGGCATTATTCCTGATGTGTTTGTGCCTTTGGATACCCTCTATCTCAACGAAATTGCGCTCAGTCTGCAATCTATAGTACCTGCTTTCGGCTATGAATATTTTGCCAAGCATAGCAACGAACTGAAAAAATACCCCACCAAAGAAGCCTTTGCCCAAGAATATCGCCCTGCTGCCGCCGTATTTAAAGAATATGTGCAATATGTGCGCAAAGAGTTTCCGATGTTTCGCGAACAAGATATTTACCCTTATCGCACACCATTAGAAAAAACCTTAAAAGCTATTTTTGCCCGTCAGCTTTGGGGTGGCAACGGCTATTATTATGTCAACAATGAAAATGACACCGCCATACAAGCTGCTCTAAAATCCCTGAACCCCTAAGCGTTTAATATTGACAAAGCAAGATAAGATGGATAATGCTATTTTTTTAACGGACAAAAGCAGAATATTTGTCTGCATTTTTAGTTGATTTTTAGCATTATCTATTTCATTGCAATCTGATATACCGTTATTATCTGTTTTTTTGCTAAAAAATTTAAAAAACTCCTTTTTGTATTTTGTCAATATTGAGTTATTCCTTATATTTGAACCAATCGGTTTGCATATATGGAAATACAATGGGATAAATATCCTGCTTGGCGGCTTTTGCTGCCTTATGCGTTTGGTATTGTTATCGCTGTAAGCGGTAACCTGTATGAGGCGGCTATGTTCAATATCTTCATACCGACTGTTTTTGTTTTCCTCTTGTATGTGCTGTTATCATCTGTTCGTTTGTTTGCATTGCAATATCGTTGGTTACTTGGTCTGATGGGGTCATTGTTGCTCTTTTTGACAGGTATTTTGTCGGTAAATTTTTTTATTCAAAAAGACAAACCCGACCACTTCAGCCACTTGTTGCCGCCGACTTCCGATAGTGCCGCCGCCACAACCTATTTGGCGGTATATTTGGCAGAGCCGCCCCTTGAAAAGAAAAATACTTATGCGGTTCAGGCGGTGGCCACACAAATTGTTTCGTCGTCATTGTCATCAACTACGGCTTCGTTTCAACATTGTAGAGGGAATATATTATTGTACCTTCAAAAAGACAGCCTCGTTTCGCAACTTCACTATGGCGATGCTCTGCTCATAAAAATACCGTTTCTACAAGCCGTATTGCCACCCGCCAATCCGTATCAGTTTGATTATCGTTTTTTCTTGTCGCAACAAAATGTATTCCATCAGGCATATTTGCGCAGTCAGGATTATCATTTGTTGGATACTCCTTCGCAGGGCAATGTATTGATGGCTCAGGTTTTTCATTTGCAACAATATTTATTGGATTTGCTGGAAAAATATGTACCCGGCGAGCAGGAAACAGGCGTTGCCAAAGCTTTGTTACTGGGGTATCGTTACGAATTAGACAGCGAACTGGTACAAAATGTATGCCGAAACAGGCACTATTCATTTGCTGGCGGTTTCGGGATTGCATATTTTGCTTATTGGCAATACTTTATATGTTTTTTTTGTGTGGTTGCTGCGGCGGTGGCGCAAAGGCAAACAAACAGCACTTGTGATGGCGATAGCCTGTGTGGTACTTTATACTTTGTTGTCGGGTTTGTCGGTGTCGGCGGTGCGTGCCGCCCTGATGTATGCAATGGTGGGCGTGGGGCAGTTGCTGGGGCGGCGCATAATTACACTGAATATCGTAGCAGCAACGGCATTTATTCTTCTGATATTCAATCCTTTATCTTTGTATAATATCGGTTTTCAGTTGTCATATTCGGCGGTTTTGGGTATTATTTGGCTCAATCCTTATATCCAAAACTGGTGGATAAGCCGCCATTATTGGGCAGATATGATTTGGAACAGCATCAGCGTTACGCTGGCAGCGAGTATTGCTACTTTGCCTTTGCTGATTTATTATTTTCATCAATTTCCTTTGTATTTTGTAATATCCAATTTGGTGGCAGTTCCAGCCGATATATTGCTGAAATTGGGATTGCTGTTGTTGGCAGTAGCCGCAATTGAGCCTTTGGGCTATGCTTTGGGCGTGTTGGTGCAGCAGTTGATTAATGTTATGAATGGTATGCTGGGCATCATACAACATTTGCCCGGAGCTTTGTGGCAGCCGCTTCCTTTGAGTGCAGGCGAAGCAGTGGTATTGTATGCCTGTATTGCGGGGTTTACGATGTTTTTTATCAATAAGCACGTTTCTTTTCTAAAATTTGCACTCTTGATGCTGTTTATTTTGTCGGCTTCTTCTTTTAAAAGAGCTTTTACATTATCGCAGCATATCATCGTTTATCATATCTCAAAACACAGCGCAATAGAGTTTGAACACAACCGACAGGTGTATTTGTGTAGAGATAGCACTTTGGCACACGATGCAGCAGCTCTCAATTTTAATATATCGCCGCGATTTAAGCAGGAGCGATTGACGAAAACAGATACTTTGCTGCTGGAATATGACTATTCTGATGAACGTATTTTGCGACAATCTCCTTTGTTGGTGGCGGGCATACATCTGTTTTGTTGTTGGGCAGCACCGAAAATATACCCGATACGCTGGGTTATTGGCAGCCGACATGGTCGTATTGCGCGGAAAAATAACGGCAAAGGCGCAACAGATTTTACGACAGCTTGCTCCCGATACTCCGATTATCGCCGATGGCTCGGTGGCGTGGTACGAGGTTCAACGGCTGAAAAAACATTTCCGCAATTATACGCCACTGCTGAACGGGTGCATACCGCTACGAAATACAAGCATATCAACAACAAAACAGCGAATAATGAAAAAGCAAGCAATGTGTACAGCTTTTTGTGTACAGCACCGCTTGCTTTTTTGAAAATATTTTTTACAAAAAGACTATTCTATTTCAGTAAAGTGGAAAACTCACTTTGCTGCGCACAATGTTTTCTATTTCGCTGATGTGAATACGCACCTGCTCCATACTGTCGCGCTCGCGCAAAGTAACGGTATCATCGTTTAGCGTATCAAAACTCAATAGTTACACAATAAGGCGTACCGATGGCATCTTGGCGGCGATAGCGGCGACCAATGGCATCTTTTTCGTCATACTGACAAATAAATTCCATTTTGAGACGTTGGAAAATCTCACGCGCTTTGTTGGTAAGTTCTTCGCGGTTTTTGAGAAGCGGCAGTATCGCCACTTTTACCGAGCCAAAGCCGCCGGCACGCGCAATACGGTGTGTGGCAGCTTCGCCTTGCGCATCGTTTACTTCTTCTTCGGTGAGGCAACTGTCAATCACCGCCAAAAACATACGGTCTAACCCCACCGAAGTTTCCACCACATACGGCACATAGCTTGCTGGAGTTCGCTGTCAAAATACTGCAATTTTTTGCCCGACAACCCCTGATGGCGACTCAAATCAAAGTCGGTGCGGCTGTGAATACCCTCCAATTCTTTGAATCCGAAAGGAAAATCAAATTGAACATCTACGGCAGCATTGGCATAGTGCGCCAAATTGTCGTGGTCTTTGAATCGCAACGCATTTTCGGGAAAAATAGCGCGATGCCACGCCATACGTTTGCTTTTCCAGTAGTTGTACCATTCCATCTCTTCGCCCGGACGCACAAAAAACTGCATCTCCATTTGCTCAAACTCGCGCATACGGAATATAAACTGCCGCGCTACAATTTCGTTGCGGAAGGCTTTCGATTTGGGCAATACCGAAAGGCACTTTTTGGCGTGCCGTGTTGAGTACGTTCAAAAGTTTACAAAAATACCCTGTGCCGTTTCGGACGCAAATACAGCGTATTGGACTCTTCGGCTACTGCTCCCATTTGTAGAAAACATCAAATTAAATTGACGCACCTCCGTCCAGTTGCGGCTGCCGCTTTCGGGGCAAGCATTTCGTTGTCGTCAATGATAGCTTTCAAACCCGCCATATCGCCCTGCGCCGTGGCTGTTGTGAAGCGACCCATAATTTCTTCTTTTTCTTCACATACTCCTGCACCGCGCATTGGTAGCCACAAACATCTCTTTATCAAAGCTGTCGCCAAAACGTGCCGCCGCTTTTTCTACTTCTTTATCTATTTTGGCATCAATTTTTGCCACAAAATCTTCAATCAATACATCAGCACGATAGCGTTTTTTGCTGTCTTTATTATCTATCAGCGGGTCGTTAAAAGCATCAACGTGCCCCGAAGCCTTCCACGTTTTGGGGTGCATAAAATAGCGGCATCAATACCCACAATGTTTTCGTGCATTTGTACCATACTTTTCCACCAATATTCCTTGATGTTGTTTTTGAGCAAAGAACCATAAGGTCCATAATCATACACGGCACTCAAACCGTCATATATTTCGCTGGAAGGAAAATAAAACCGTATTCTTTGCAATGGGAAATGAGCGTTTTAAAATGTTCGGCAACGTTGATAGCTTTCATTGAAAAATATAAAAGATGAAAAACAATAAATGAAAAATGAAAAAATACAAATGTTGATGTTAAAAAGGATAATTGTAAATGATGAATAAACTGAAAATTTAATGTTTTACAACAAAAACAATACCTGATAAGAGTTGGTAATAATTTGTATTATTTTTTAAAAAATGTGTTAAAAAAAGAAGTGCGAAGTTACAATATATTTTCTTTAATATACCCAAGCTGCCAAAGCCATTTCATCGGGGCTGTGTGCCACACACGCCGTGTAGCCGTAGTGCTGCAAGCGTTGGGCAGTGGTGCCGCCAATAGCAATTATTTTTTGATGCTCCCGAATAGAAAACTGTTGCACAAAAGCATCAACATTAAGCGGGCTTGTGAAAATAAGCACATCAAATTCATCGGCAGCTAATGTTGTATCGGTGGCAGGAGTATTATCATAAATCACCCAATCTTTTATTTGTATTTGCCCGCCTTGCTCAATAGTTCTTGCATCGAGCGCAAACTGTTGGTAGCTTGCGGAAACAATACTTTCTGCCCCATTACCTCTTTTTCAAATAAAGGTGCAGCATCGGCGGCATTGCCGTTGCCACAAAAATCAGCTTCTATGTGCAAAGTCCGGGCGTAATGTGGCAGCCGTTCCTGCTCCTAAAGCAGCCCATTTGAGCGTGGGTGGCAGTGTGGTATTTTGTTTGCGCCGCAAAAACTCCACGCCCTTGCTGCTCGTAAAAACACCCAGCCGCAGGCGGGCATTTCGGCAGCCAGCAAAGCGCGGAACGTCACCAAAGACTGTGCCGCCAGTTGATGTTGTTGCGCGCATTTGTTGAGCGAAATATCCCGTGTCGTCCACTTCGCGCGAGATGAATACACGCAGGCGGCGCGGGTTTTTAAAAATATTCCACACCGAAGCCGCTACAGCCTCCACCGACTGCTCTCTACAAGCGCACGTCGCAAAGGGGCATTTTTTCCGAAAAAGCCACCCACACCTGATAAGTATTTTGGTGTTTGGTACAATATGCCCCCATCGGTTCGCGGCAGCCGCCCTCCAAAAGTTGGAGCAGGTGGCGTTCTACGGCGGTGGTTTCGGCTATATCGGGGCGGTGTATGTGGGCGAGAATTTGGCGGAGTTCGGTATCGTGGCTGCGGGTTTGTAATGCCAAAACACCCTGAGCAGGTGCAGGCACAAAACGCTGCGGCGGCAGATGAAGCACCTGATACGCTGAGGTATCTAATTGGAGGCGTTCTAAACCGGCGGCGGCGAGCAATACGGCATCGTAGCCCGCTTCGAGCTTGGATATACGGGTAGGCACATTGCCGCGCAACGATTGAATTTGCACATCGGGGCGGAAATGTTGGAGCAGAGCCGTGCGGCGCGGCGATGAAGTACCCACGATGGCTCCCGCTTTGAGCTGCCAAAAGGCGGTGCTGTCTAAGGCATCGCGGCGAATGAGGAGGCAGTCGCAGGGATTTTCGCGGTAGGAGTTGGCGGCGATGCAATAAACCTTCGGGCTGTTGCGTGGGCAAATCTTTAAGGGAATGTACCGCAACATCTATTTCTTCTTTCAGCAAAGATTCCTCTAATTCTTTGGTAAAAAACCCTTTCCTTCCATTTTTTCAAAGGAAAGGTGCTGAATGACATCGCCTTGCGTTTTGATAATACGAATTTCTACGGCATACCCCAATTGTTGCAGTTGTTGTTGTACAAAACCGCCTGCCACAGTGCCAACCGACTGCCGCGTGAGCCGATAATAATAGGTTGGTTGTTTGGATAGCGCATGCAACCGCGAAGGTACATCAATTTGCTATTCAAGCCCTAAAAAGTGTAATTTAAAATCAATCGTCTAACTTAACGTGTCCCCAGTTTTCGCCTGATTTGATGCGATAAAGCTGCATTTCGGTGATGCCGAACTGCTTGGCGATGATGCGCATACGCGTTTTGCGTTTGGGGTCAAAGATGAGTTTTTTATCATCTTTACTTTTGTAGCCGTCAGTTTATGACCTTTGTAGGTGGGTTCCAAACGGCGTTTTTCGCGCATAGCGATAATATTGGGGTTGTTTTCTTGATGCAAACTTACTTCTGCTCTGTTTACCCAACGCAAATTATTCACATTATTATTCATTTTATTATAATCAACGTGAATGACATAATTTTGATCTTCTCTTCTTTAGGAAGAAAATATTCCGCTACTAACTTATGAATAAGATACGATTTATTCAAGCCATTGGGACGACAACTAAAAGTAAGGTATCCGCTAATTTTCTGCCTTTATGAGGCTTCCTTCTTCAAAATTATCGGTATAGCTCACCATACGCCCAAAGTTGGATAAAGCATAATTAAGTCGTAGTGCACCGGGTTCAAACATTTTAAGTTCTTTCCATTGTTCGCCGGGTAAAGTTTTAAAGGGACTGTTTCTTCTGTACATAATTAAAAAGACAAAATAATAGTTAGTAAAATAAAAATTTTAGGAATGGACAAATATAATATATTATAACAATTATGAATGGATTAACAAAATAAAATCATATTTTTATATATGATAAAGTTTTTATAAAAAACATCTTTAAAAAAAAAAACAATTTATATGTTGCGACAAGCAATAACTGAAATTTCTACGCGTACATTTTTGGCAAACGGGCTACTTCTACTGTTTCGCGGGCAGGATAATAATGTTGTTGAAAATAGCTGCCATATACTTGATTGACGATGCTAAAATCGTCCATATCTTTAGAAAAATGGTTGTTTTACAACATGTTGAAAGAAAGCCCCGCCGTATGAAGAATAGCCTGTAAATTTTGCATCACTTGTCGCGTTTCATCAGCAACAGAACCTCGAACCAAAGTGCCGTCGGCAGCACAGATAGGAATTTGACCTGAAACAAATAATAAATCACCTGCCCATACTGCCTGGCTGTAAGGACCGATAGGGGCAGGAGCTTCGTGTGTTAATATGAACCGATTATTCATATATTTATAAAAAATGTTGCGATACCTGATGCCATCATTGATAAAATCGGTGCGTTAAAGATAATAAAAATATCCAAAGAGGTAAGCCGACGATAGAAGGATTGAAAGAAGACGCAATTTATTATCTATTTTTAAATAGAACTACTATTTTTTAATAGTTTTAGTAAAAAAATACGTTTTTTTGTATGATTAAATACAGTTTGCTGTATTAATTGCGTTTTCAAGCCTTTCTTATACTTAATGTAACATTATATATTGTTTTTTGTTTATTTACCTGTTTATTAATTTTCCAGCATCTATGAATGAAGTAAAATTCCTACTATGGCAGAGTTGACTGCCGAAGGTAAGCAGCCCGAAGTATTGTTTTGGGTGGGTTGTGCGGGCAGTTTTGACCAACGTGCTCAGTCGGTGAGCAAGGCTTTGGTGCGTATTTTAAATCGTATCGGCGTTTCTTTTGCTATTTTAGGGAAGAAGAATTATGTACTGGGCGATCCCGCCCGCCGTGCCGGGTAATGAGTTTTTGTTTCAGATGCAGGCGCAAATGAATATCGCTACGCTGAATAATTACGAAGTGAAAAAGATTGTTACCAACTGCCCGCATTGCTTTAATACACTTAAAAATGAATACAGCGAACTCGGCGGCAACTACGAAGTAATACATCACAGCGATTATTTACAACAGCTTATCAACAGTGGCCGCATCAAATTACAGGGCGGCGGCACTTTAAAGGAAAAAAAATTACCTACCGACTCTTGCTATCTGGGCAGAGCCAACGACATCTACGAAGCCCGCGCGCTTTGCTCGGAAGCCTTAGATGCCGACTTGGTGGAAATGAAACGCTCCTGACAAAACGGACTCTGCTGCGGAGCAGGCGGCGCGCAAATGTTCAAGGAGGACGAAGGGAAAAATTGCGCATCAATCAGGAGCGCAGCAAAGATATAGTAGAAATACAACCCGATATTGTAGCGGTGGCTTGTCCGTTTTGTAATACAATGCTCACCGATGCTCTCAAAGAAACCGACCTGCACGAGCGCACCAAAGTAAAAGACCTGGCAGAACTGCTTGATGAAACTTTACGCAATAATTCTGTTGTTTAAAAATACAGTACCCGCCAAATATATCTGCATATCAGCTTTTATGGCTTATCTTTGCAAGCGCATTTACTAAGGAAAATAGCGATATTTCTTTTGTTCTTGCTCAACGGCGTTTTTCGTCGGAGATGCTGGTATCGAGCAAAAAGGGAGATTAGAGAAAGTGCCGCCGCTGGGGGGCAATACAGGAGCAGGTATCTGCACTAAAACTTTTGGAAACCTGAAATTTGTTTACAATGCAGGTGGGCACACCTCACTTTGCGTTATTTCGGCGCGCGATATCAACTTTCCAAATATTTGCTCGCCGCGCTGGCCCAATTGGAAAGACAGCACCCTACGCCGACAATATGGCGTTTATTGTTGTTACGCTCATTACTTATTTCTCTACCATCGGCGAATTGGGCCTCAAACCACGGTAACAATTATCCCGAAATATAATATGTCGCTGCCCTTTCGTTCAAATTCTTACATAAAAATCACTTATCCTTTGTAAAATTACCTCTTTATCTACCAAACTCATCTTAAAAATGCTTTATCAAAGAAAATGACGAGCAGGCAGTATCGGAGGAGGAATTGAAGATGATGATAAAAATGGCGGGCAAACACGGCGTTTTGGAACAGGACGAAACCACCTTGCAAAACAATTTATTCCGTTTTACCGACCGCCGCGCTCAAACTATGATGACCCACCGCAGCGACAGGAATGGATATTAGTGAGCCGTCTGATGTAATAGAACACCAAATCAAAGAGAGTTTTTATTCCAAACTTCTGCTTTGTGACGAAAAATATAGATAAAAGATGGAAGTACTGAATCCAGAAAGATTACAGGCAATATTCAAAATCCTAAGTTTTCGTTGCGCAGCATTTTAAAAGCACCTCTATCAGTGCCTGCGCAAGTCGCCACCCTATTGGGAGTTGTTTCTGGAAAATATGTTGTATTTTGCAGTAGTGGTAGATGAATATGGCAGTTTGCAGGGTATCATCACTTTACACGATTTGGTGGAATCCATTTTAAAATACCTGCCGATGCCGAAGACCC